>NZ_VFTW01000058.1:0-1050 GCF_006440815.1 Mesorhizobium sp. B2-8-3 | reverse complement strand
TCGGCCGTGGGCCTTTCGCTTGATGGCCTTCATACCCATGGTTTGGGTTGCACATCGATAGGCCCATGTGATTGCGATGGCGAGAATGGCTGTCAGGGTATCGATCTTGTCTGGCGCGGTCATTCTGGTGTCTTCGATGTTGAAGCCGCGGGTCTTGGCATCGCCGAACAGGCATTCGACGGCCCAACGGCTCTTGTAGGCTATGATGGCGGCCTTGGCGTCCTGGCTGTTGGTCATGACGATGAGCCATTCGCCCTGCTGGCCTTTTCTGCCGTCGATCCATTTGGCAGCGAAGGATAAACGGACGGATGCAGCCGGCAGGCCGGCCTCAAGCGTCGTGACGCTGCGGCTCTTGCGGCGCTTTCTCAGCAGGGTCTGGAGTGTCCAGAGCTTTCCATCGGCCAGGGCGACGCACTGGCCGACCTTGACGCGAATGGCAAACGGGACCTTGTTTTGCATCAGGAATTTGACCCAATCGGCGCCGATGAACTCGCGGTCGGCGAGCAGCAGTTCGATCGAAGCCGCGCCGAACAGGTCGAGATAGCGCCGCATCAACTCGATGCGCTGGTGCGTGTTGCTGTTGCCCTGGTGGTCGAGCACCGTCCACAGCAGCGGTACGCGAAAGCGTCGCGTCACGATGGCCAGCATGAGAATGTTGATGTCCTTGCAGCCGACCTTCCAGCTGGTGCGGTCGAGCGCCAGGCATTTGGGCCGCGACAGGTTCAGCATGCGCACGACGAGCTGCGCGACGAGTGCCTGATCCAGCCGGATCGACTGGAAGAAGCGCTGCAGGCGGCGATAGTTCGACCCGTGTTGCGCGGCCCCCGGAAACTGGCTCGCCACATGGCTCAGATTGACCGTGCGGCCTTGAACCATGCCGATGATCAGAACCGCGAGTGTTTCCAGGCGCGAATTGCGCAGTGCAAAATGACGGCTTAGGGTCTCGATGAGGGCGGTGTGAATCGTGATCGGCATCGGCGGATCCTTTTGGCGAAGAATCCTCCAATCAAATCACTTCAAGCCGTCCTCACCCTTGCGTCGTGTACTGTG
>NZ_VFTW01000057.1:0-1185 GCF_006440815.1 Mesorhizobium sp. B2-8-3 | reverse complement strand
CTCGAACTGCTGCGGGCTCAGATAACCGAGCGCTGAATGAAGTCTGCGGGTGTTGTAAACCTCCTCTATGAAGCGGGGAAGGTGTTCGGTGACGTCTTCGAATGTTTCATAGGCCATCGGATAGACCGCTTCGACCTTCAGCGTCTTCATAAGGCTTTCGGCCCTGGCGTTGTCATAGGGATTGCCTTTGCGGCCCATCGAGCCGACGAGTTCAGCGCCAGCCAGTGCATCCCGATATGCCTGAGCTGCGTATTGGGAGCCGCGGTCGGAATGATGGACGCAGCCCCGTGGTGGCCGGCGACGCTCTATCGCTGCCTTCAAAGCTGCAACCGTCAGACGCGCGTCGATGCTGCGACTGATGGCATAACCGACGATCAACCGTGACCAGGCATCGAGGACGACCGCGACGTAGATGCAGCGGGTTGGCAGCGCGACGTAAGTGATGTCGCAAACCCAGAGCTGATTGGGGCCGGTCGGTACGATATCCTTGGCCAGGTTCGGGAAGATCGGGCCGTCATGATTGCTGTCTGTGGTCGCGACGAACCTACGGCGGATCTTCGGATGCAGGTCGTGTTGACGCATTAACCGCCTGATCTTCTTGTGGTTGATGACCAGGCCCTGCTGGCGCAGCGCGGCACCAACGCGACGATAGCCGTAAAATTCAAACTCATCGCAAATGGCAAACATGGCCTCCACGATCGAGGTGTCATCGACAGGCTTTTCGGGGCCGTCATAGTAGGTAGAGCGTGCGATCCCCATCAGCCGGCATCCTTCGGCGACGGAGATACCAGCGGGCCGGTAATGACGGATGTGGTTCCGCTTCTCGGCCGTGGTGCTCTTTTCAGAGCCCCCTTTAGAAACTCCAGCTCCAGCGCCTGTTTGCCAACCAGGCGCTCGAGGGCAGCAATCCGCGCCTCGTATTCCTGGACAAGGTCGGCGGCCTGAGCCTCATCGTCGAACGCGCCTTGCTCATACTTGCGTACCCAAATCCGCAGCAAGGTGCGTGACACGTCGTGGCGCTTTGCCAGACTGTAGAGCGTCTCGCCCGAGAGAAACTCCTGCGCGACCTGCCGTTTGAATTCCATACTGTGAGTGCGATGTTTTGCCATCGGCTCCACTTTCGGAAACCCGGCAAGCCTGGTCAATTCATCAAGCCGACCTGTCCACCCCCAGGGGCGCACTCCA
>NZ_VFTW01000056.1:0-1366 GCF_006440815.1 Mesorhizobium sp. B2-8-3 | reverse complement strand
GCAGATCGCTCCGCTCTCACCGCGAATGCTCGCCACCGGCCGCGTGTACTGCGTCGT
Source organism: Mesorhizobium sp. B2-8-3 (assembly GCF_006440815.1). Classification (NCBI taxonomy): domain Bacteria; kingdom Pseudomonadati; phylum Pseudomonadota; class Alphaproteobacteria; order Hyphomicrobiales; family Phyllobacteriaceae; genus Mesorhizobium; species Mesorhizobium sp. B2-8-3. The sequence goes on along the minus strand of NZ_VFTW01000056.1, from coordinate 1,309 downwards.
CATCAAACCCGCCATCCAACGCGACTAGTGGCTGTCGCGGCCTCAGCGACATCCTCAGGCAGACGGGAGAAGGAATAGACCACTCCATGAAAGGCGGTCGCAAGGCAGCGCGGCTGCTTCAGCCGCAACGACAGCACGAGAATCTCGAAATAGCAGGAATCTGGTTCGATCGGGCTGCCGGCTATGCCGAGTCCCTGGTCGCGCAGCCTTTTCACGAATGCCCAATCCATTGTCGATTGCCCGACGATCCCTTCGCTCAGAGGCGTCAGCCGGCCCATCAGTTCTGTCCTCCATTACGCGCTTGCCAGGCTGCGAGCAGTGACGGTTCGCTCGCCCATTCCCGACAAGTCGGCTCCCAGTCCTTGACTGGCCCGATATGACGCTGCCACTCCTCTGCCGAGAGGTTGCGGCCGACGCGCTCCCGGCAAAGCTTCTTGAACACCCGGTCCGGAGTCAGGAACAGCCGGGCGCTGCCATCCCAGCTGGCAGTTGCGAGCAGTTCGCCGCCGGGGCTGAAGGCGACAGCCGTGACTGGGCTGCTGTGCTCGATGCGGGCCACCTCGCTGCCGTCTGATGTGCGGATCAGCCGCGCACTACCGTCCCGGCTACCAGTGGCGAGCAAGTCGCCCTTTGGGCTAAACGCGACGGCCGGAACTGTGTTGCCGTGCTCGATGCGGGCCACTTCTTTGTCGTCGACGGTGCGGATCAGTCGCGCGCCACCGTCGGCGCTGCCGGTCACCAAGAGGTCGCCGTTCGGGTTGAAGGCGATGGCCAAGACCGCGTAGTTATGCTTGATGCGAGCCACCTCTTTGCCATCGACGGTGCGGATCAGCCGCGCGTTGCGTGAACTGCCGGTGGCAAGCAGTTCGCCACTCGGGTTGAAGGCCACGGCGTTGACGGGCTCGTCGTGCCTGGCGCGAGCCACCTCTTTGCCGTCGGCGGTGCGGATGAGCCTCGCGCTGCCGTCGTCGCTGGCGGTGGCAATAAGGTCGCCCTTCGGGCTGAATGCGACGGCATTGACTGTGCTCCCGTGCTCGATGCGGACCGCCTCCTTGCCATCGGCGGTACGGATCAGCCGCGCACTGCCGTCCCGGCTGCCAGTGGCGAGCAAGTCGCCCTTTGGGTTGAAGGCAACGGCTGAAACTGTGTCGCTGTGCTCGATGCGGGCCGCCTCTTTGCCGTCGACTGTGCGGATCAGCCGTGCAGTGCCATCATCGCTGCCGGTGGCGAGCAGATCGCCGTTCGGGCTGAAGGCGACGGCGGTGACGCGGCTGCCATGCTCGATGCGGGCCACCTCGTGGTCGTCGGC
>NZ_VFTW01000055.1:0-3174 GCF_006440815.1 Mesorhizobium sp. B2-8-3 | reverse complement strand
TCGTTCAGTACATGTGCGCAGGTGACCACATAACGGCCAAGCGCCAACCAGCCGCTGCCGCAGATCGCTCCGCTCTCCCCGCGGATGCTCGCCACCGGCCGCGTGTACTGCGTCGTCATGAGACCCGCCCGATCACGCCAAGAGCCAGCGCAACGATCTTCGCAAATATCAGCGCAAGTGGATCACTTATATTAGATATTATGCAGGCGGTCGACTCTTCTCTGCCTTTAGTGCGCTTATGTTGCCACGCTGCACAGGCTGCTAAAAAATGCCGACGTGGCAGGTCCACGACCCGAGTCAATACCGTGCAGTACACGGGTCGTCTGTCGCGCGGAGCCCCAGTCGGTCCAACTCGGTTTGAGAAAGTTTTGTTTGAGCTAGACGGAGGCAGGCCGTATCAATTACTTGGTCTCCAGACACAGTCCACACTGTTGCAGTGCCGTCGACAGAGGCCATGACCACTCGTGAACTGTCAGCGTCATACGATGCAGAGTAAACGTAGCCAACGTTGGTAGGCATGGACGCTATCTCTTCTCCAGTGCGCAGACTCCAAAGGCCAACAGTTCCATCGAGAGAGGCCGTTACTATCTCAGTATCATCCTTGTTAAATTCGATAGTCATGACGACATTCCGGTGCCCTTTCAGTACTCTAACCACGTTACCTGTCTGCGTTTGCCACAGTCGCACCGTCGTATCAGTATTCTCATAAAGTCCGTTACGAACGTTGGCCGAAGTAGCGACAAACTCATCGTGGTGACTAAAAACTATATTGTCCACGTAGTCCGAATGTCCTCTAAGAGTGCTCAGAAGTTTACCATCCATCGTGTCCCACATCTGCGCTATTCCTGCATCCATTCCAGCTATCAATCGACTCCCGTCGTGACTAACCGCCACAACTCCAACTTGGAATCCTTTCACTTCTAAAAGCCTCTTACCGCTATTAGCATCCCATAATCGCACGTTGTACCCAGACCCCCGATTGAAAACACCTTCATTCCCAAATTCTGCTATAAGTCGGGTTCCTGTAGAGTTGAAGAAAACCGCGGCAGCTGGACCCTCGTTTCCTGCAAGTACCAATACCTCTTTCCCAGTTGCGGAGTCCCAGACGCGAACACTCTGATCCGAGGAGGTCGTAGCGACGCGCGTGCCATCAGGATTGAAAACAGCAGAAAGAACAGCCTCGGAGTGCCCCACTAGTACAGACAACTGCCTTCCTGTAGTAGCGTCCCAGACGCGCACTGTCTTATCCTTCGACGCAGTCACTACGCGGGAGCCGTCTTGGCTAAAACTTGCAGAAGTAATTATATCTTCATGTCCGATCAACGTTAGAATTTCTCGCGCCGTCTCAGCATCCAATATCGTTGCAGAGGTGCCCTCCTGCGTGATAGTCAATATTCGCGAGCCGTCGGGACTAAAGCGTGCGAATGGAGCGACCTTCTTACCGCTAATTTGCAATAGTAGCTCTCCAGTTGCAGCGTCCCAAAGCGCAACCGAGCTGTCCCAAGAAGTCGTCATGATTCGCGTATTCAAAGAATTGAATACGGCGGAATCAACGGTATTGTGATGTCCACGTAATACCAGCTGTGCACGATTCCTACGGGCATCCCATATTTTTGCTTTATGACCGCTTGATGTCGTGACGACGCGCGACCCATCGGGACTAAATGCGGCAGAGAGAATATCCTCGTACTCCTCTCCGAATGTGGCCAGCTCATCTCCAGTCTTGACGTCCCACAGTCGCGCGGTATTGTTGTTCGAATTTGAACCGATTTCCTTCGCCGAGAGCGTTAGGATAAGAGTATCGTCAGCACTGAACGCTGCAGAGGCAACGCTCCCCTTAGGTAAGGCAAGGTCGCGAAGCTTGTTTCCGTTTGTGGCGTCCCAAATGTGCACGGTATTCCCGTCGTTGAAGCTAGCTGCAGATCCCGCATCCGTGAGCAATTTGAGTCCATCATGACTAAAAACAACCGTGCGAAGCGGGTCACCTTTCCCCCCTAGTACCAAAAGTGACTTGCCGCTGGCCGCATCCCAGATTCGGGCAGTTCGGTCCCAAGATGCGGTTGCGATGCGGTTGCCATCAGGGCTGAAAACAGCAGAGACAACGATGTCGGTGTGACCCTCTAGTATAGATAGCTGCCTTCCGGTAGTAGCGTCCCAGACGCGTACGGTTCCGTCCCTGGACGCCGTCACCACGCGAGACCCATCTTCACTAAACGTTGCCGAATCGACTAGATCCGTATGTCCAGCTAACTTTACAAGTTCTCGTCCTGTCGCAGCATCCCATATTTTCGGGGGAGTATCCTCTGCGGTTGTCAATATACGAGAGCCATCTGGACTTAGAATGGCTGTATACAGTCGACTACCGCCACCGATTGAAAGAAGCGCGGTTCCGCTCCTCGCATCCCAAACTCGGGCGCTGCTTCCAGAAGAAAGCGTTAAAATACGAGTTCCCGATCGGTCAAATGTAGCCGAGCTAAAAAAATTGGTTTCGGCGCCAAGCGAAGCGACAAGTTTGCCAGTAATAGCGTTCCACACTTTTACGTGCGTGCCAGCCGTTACGACCTGTTGCCCATCCTGGCTGAAGGCGGCGTCGTCAATTTCGCTTAGGGGATCACCTAACTCCAAAAAAAGGCGATTTTGAATATCGGCTTCCAGTATTCCAGCAATGACGTTCCGGGGGACGTCTAAACCTGCTTTGCGCAACAAGCCAAAAGAAGCAAGAGCCAATCGAAGTGCGGTGTCTGTTCGACCGGCGGCGATTTCGGCTTTGCTAAGTGCTGTGAGAGCGCTAGCTTGATTAAGCGACGCAATATTGCTCTGCCACTTTGCTCGCACATAGAAATACGTGCCGACCATCAATGTTATCAGGAGAGAGGCGAGTGCGCCGCGCAGCCAATTGTTCATGCGCTTCTGTCGCTTGCGGGCACGTTCTGCATCTTGCAGCGCGCGCCCGCGAGTGTCGGCAAGTTCCTGCGCTGCTACCGCGAGCTCTTTCGCCCGTTTCTCGCTCTCGTTCGCGGCCTTCGCGAGCTCGTTTGCCAGTCGCTCGCGTTCGCGTGCTTGCTCGAGCTCTTCCTCGGCCTCTTGCCGGGCGTGATCCTGGCTTGCCTTGATGAAGGCGCGCTCGGCGTCGTTGAGATCGTCGCCGCGGCTCTCCAGCCAGGTCGAGGCTTC
>NZ_VFTW01000054.1:0-4734 GCF_006440815.1 Mesorhizobium sp. B2-8-3 | reverse complement strand
CGACGCGCTTTAAGGCTTTGTTTTCATGCATGTCGTTATCGCAAAACCGCTGCACACTTTTGCGCGACATGCATTAGCTTTGGCCGGCAATAGACCTCAATCAGCGACCCGTCATCAACCAGAAGACGGCGATCACTTCAACAGTGCCATCGTCCTGTCGACGGCGCTGGGGAAGCCGTTCAGCGAGAGCGCCAGATTGGTCTCCTTCCCCCCGTCCGCGATCACCTTGACCTTCAGGCTTTTGCCGTCGCGCAGGCTCGCCAAGGTCTCGGCGTCGAAGCTCAGATCGACGAGGCAGCCGCCGGGCAGGCAGGTGCGGAAGCGCAGCGGCGGCAGGGCCGGGCCGTCATCGATCTGGAGCGTCACGCCCTGGTCCAGCGCCAGGCCGAACGGCAGCACCAGCGTTCCCTGGATGGCCTCGCCGGCCGGGCGCAGTTCCATCGCCAGCACGCGCTGGCGCGACTGGCTGTCGGTCTGTTCCTGCGACAGCGCGCAGACCTTCACGCCAGCGCCGTTCTGGGTGGCGAGATTGCACGAGACGGTCCAGTCGCCATGCCCTTCCCTGAGCGAGGTCGCCCCGCCTGGGAGGGCTGCCGTGTCTTGCGCGAAAGCGGCCGCAAGGGAGAGCAGGCTTGCGGCGATCAGCGTGGCATATCCAATTCGGCTGTTTCGTATCATCTCGTTTCCATCTCTCAAAAAGTCGGACCGCCCAGAATGCGAACGACGAATGCGAACGACAGAGAATGCACATTTCCGCGCGCATTCTGATTGCTTAACCCGGGCTTTGCCCGATGCCTCGTCGGCGTGCTACCAGCGCACGCTGAAGCCGAGCTTGCCGCTGATGACATTGCTGTCGCCGAAGCTCGCCAGGCTGGTCTTGGCGAGCGCCTCGCCATAGACCGAGTACTTGCCGTCGCCAAAGTCGAGCGAGCCGCCGAGGCCGACGCCGCCCCAGAACTTCTGGTTCTGGCTGGAAAGCTTCACGCCCGAGACATCGACATCGGTGCCGTCGAGGAAGTCATAGTAGAGGTTGGCGATGCCGTAGACATGCGCCCGGCTTACCTGGCCGGCGCTGTCGGCCCACTGGTCCTCATAGTCGGCCGAGATGCCGAGCCGGCCGATCAGGTTGTCGCCGCTGCCGGGCGACACGACGGTGCCGAACGGATCGGTGAACTTGTCGAAGTCGACCGCCGAGTAGGAAAGTTGCGCCTGCGGGGTCAGCGACCAGTTGGAGCGCAGCGCGATCTTCTGCCCGCTCTCGATGCTGAGGGCATAGCCGAAGCCGTTGTTGCCATCGGCAAGCTTGCCCAGCACGGCCGAGTTGATGTCGCTGTCATACCAGGTCGCCTGGGCCTGCGTGTCGACGTAGAAGCCGCTGTTGCCGAACCAGGTCAGCGTGCCGCCAACGCCGTAGCCGGTGGCCGAGATCGAGCCCGTGCCGAAGCTCGACGCGACATCCGACGAAACGGTGCCGTAGTGGACGGTGATGCCGCCCAACAGGATGCCGGCCTCGCTCTCATGCAGCAGGCCGTCGACGCCGGCGTTGAGCTTCCACGTCGTCACGTCGTAGTCGGTGCCGGTGGTCGAGGTCTTGGGCTCGAACTTGCCATGCGCGGCATCGATACGGGCCCAGATGGCGCTGCCGTCGACCGGACCCTGGCCGGGCACGTCCGCGCCTTGCGGCGTCGCGCCTTCGCCCCAGGTCCGGTTGCCGGTGCGCTGCTGCAAGGTGCCCAGTTCATTGAAGCTCTGCAGCACGCCTTCATAGGCCTCGTAGAGCGGCGTGCTTGGCGCATAGAGCGGACCGGTCTGGTTGATCAGCGTCGAGCGCAGATACCAATCGCCGTCGGCCGGCGTGCTCACCCCGTTCTTGTAGAGCCGGTAGGCGTAAGCGCCGCCGACCACGGCCTGGTCGCCCTCAAAGACATAGTCGCCGGCGAGCGTGAAGGTTCCGGCCGAACTGCCGTCGATGTCGACGATCTTGATGCCTTCGCTGGTCTGCGCGCCCGCGCCGCCGACATTGGTGACCGCCAGGATGCCGGTGCCGGACGTGTTGCCATGCACCACCAGCCTGTCGGTGGTGGAGGCATCGCCGTCGAGCGCGGCATTGATGAGGATCTTGCCGCCATTGCCGACATAGTCGCCGCTCACCGTCAGCACCGTGCCGGGTGCCGCGGCACCAAGCCGCACCGCGCCGCTGTTGTCGAGCGAGGCCACCGTCTGGTCGAAGCCGGCAAGGTCAAGCGTGCCGCCGGAGGCGACGGTGAAGGCCGAACTGGAGCTGAGCACGTTTGTCGCGCCCGCGGCCAGTGTGCCCTGCTGGACAGCGGTGGATCCCGAGAACGCCGAGCCAGCGGCTGTCAGGACAAGCGTACCATCTCCTGCTTTGTTGAACGCGCCCGATCCGGTCAATGCCCCGTTCAGGGTCAAGGTGGTACCGGCGTCGGTCGAGATCGTGCCCTGGCCGAGCATGTCGATGGCGCGGTCGCTGGCGAAGCTGGCGGTGGTGTTGAGCGTGCCGCCGTTGAAGGAGAGCCCGCCGGCCGCATCGCCGAGATTGGCATCGGCCGAGACCCTGAGCGTGCCGCCATTGATGGCGGTGCCGCCGGTGTAGCTGTTGGTGCCGGTCAGCACCAGCGTTCCGGCATCCGTCTTGACGAGCTGAGCATTGCCGGTGAGCGCGGAGGCGATCGTCGCCGTGTAGCCTGCGCCGGCACTGGTGCCGTCGCCGACCCGGATCGTCGACTGCGCGCCGACCAAGCCAATGTCGCCGCCCTGAATGACATAGCCGTCGGTCGAGAACTGCATGCCGGCGGCCGTCACCTGGCCGAGCCCGTTGTCCACCGTCACCGTGCCGGCCTGTCCGGCGAAGATGGCGAAGGCGCCGTCCGAATAGGCTGCGTTGATCGACCCGGTGTCTTCGGTCCAGTTGTCGTTGCCCAAGGAGCTCTGCCAGGTGCCGCTACCGCCATCGACCGTGCCGTCGAACTTCGGACCGGCATCGCCGTCCCAGTAGTTCAGGTTCAGCCCTTGCGTGTTGACGAGGTTCACCTGATGATCGACGGACGTCTGCACGAAGTAGTTCGAGGATGGGATGGAGCCGACGGACAGGCCGTTGTTCGTCAGCGTGCCGGCATAGTCGAACACCCGGTAGATGCCGGGGCCGAAGGTGCCGCCCGGCGAGACAGTGACATTGAGCGTGCCGGCGAGCGTCAGATTGCCGCCTACGGTGGTGAGGTCGTTGAGCGCCCCGCCCGCGACATTCGCCTGGCCGAAGCTGTAGTTGAGGGTCGAGCCGCCGGAGAGCGTCAGGTCGCCGGCGATCGCCAGCGTGCCCGGCGTGGCGTCGGCCGATCCGGGCGAGAGCGTCGCGCCGTCGGCGATCACGACGTTGCCGCCGATCGTGCCCTTGCCGCCAAGCGTGGCGCCGATCTCAACCGAGGTAAGCCCTGTGGCCAGGCTGTTGTCGCCATCGACATAGAGCCCGCCTGCCGCCACGGTGGTCGCTCCGGCATAGGAGTTGGTGCCCGTCAGCGTCAGCGCCGCGCCGCCCGTCTTGGTGAAGCCGCCCGCGCCGCCGATGGGGCCGGACAGCGTGAGATCGGCGTCGGTCTGCAACGTGCCGCCGCCGGCATTGAACGTGATGTCGCGCGCCGAGCTGAACGCGGCGGTATTTTGCAGCGTCGCGGCATTGTCGAACGACAGCGCTCCCGCCCCATCGCCAAGGTTGACGTCGGCCGAGACCCTGAGCGTGCCGCCATTGATGGCCGTGCCGCCGCTGTAGGTATTGGTGCCGCTCAGCACCAGCGTGCCGAGATCGGTCTTGACCAGCTGCGAGCTGCCCTGGAGCACCGAAGCGATGGTCGCGGTGTAGCCCGCACCCGGCAGGGTTCCGTCGCCCACCCGGATCGTCGCCTGCGGCCCGACCAGATCGATGGACTGCCCCTGGATCAGGTAGCCATCGGTGGCGAACTGCATGCCTGCGGCCTGCACTTGGCCATTCGTCGTGCTGTCGACATCGACCGTGCCGGCCTGGCCGGCGAAGATCGCGAAGCTGCCGTTCGAGAAGGCGGCGTTGATATCGCCGGCCGGCCCGGTCCAGTTGTCGTCGCCGGCCGCCCGCCAGGTGCCGTTGCCGCCATTGACGGCGTTATTGCTCTTGGGGCCGGCGTCGCCATCCCAGAAATTCAGCGTCATGGCGCTGATGTCGATGAGGTTGACCTGGCCCGCTATCGAGGTCTGGACGACATGAGTGGGCGAATTGCTGTCGAGCCCGTTGTCGGTCAGGGTGCCGTCATAGCTGATGACGCGATAGATGCCCGGCCCGAAATTGCCGCCGGGCGCCTCCGTCACGTTGATGGTGCCGTCGAGTGCCAGATTGCCGTGGACGACCGTCAGATCATTGTATGCGCCGCCAACCACGCCGGCCTGGCCGAACGAGTAATCAAGATTCGAGCCGTCGGCCAGTTCGAGGTTGCCGTTGATGGTGAGCGTGCCGGGCGCGGAGCCGAGGCCACCGGGGGCCAGCCTGCCGGCCACGTCGACGAAGACATCACCGCCGATGATACCATTGCCGCCCAGCGTGCCGAAATTGACGTTGGTCAATCCGGTTGCGGCGGTCTGGTCGCCATTGATATAGAGCCCGCCGCCGCCGACAATCAGCGTGGTGCCGCCGTAAGTGTTGTCGGCCGTGAGCACGGTGTTGCCGGTTCCATCCTGGCTGACGCCGCCGCT
>NZ_VFTW01000053.1:0-4756 GCF_006440815.1 Mesorhizobium sp. B2-8-3 | reverse complement strand
TCAGCCATCGCATCAAGAAATGCGCCTGGAACGACGACTATCTCATCAATGCGATCACTCATATGCGATAGCCCTGCTTCGGAGGGAGAGGAAGGGAGCCAAGGCTGGCGACCTCGCGCCGTTCCTCTCCCCCGTCGATCGGGGGAGAGGTGTCGAGCGAAGCTCGACGGAGTGGGGGTCGACTGCTGATCAAAACAACGCGGCCACCTTTTGGGATCATGCGCGGCGCCCACCATCGCCACGCCAGACGCCGTCATCGGCCATCAGTTCGCTCAGGATTCCCTCGCGCAGGCCGCGGTCGGCGACGCGCAGCCGCTCGGACGGCCAGACGCCGCGGATCGCTTCCAGTATGGCGCAGCCGGCGAGCACCAGGTCGGCTCGGTCGGCGCCGATGCAGGGATTGGCGCAGCGCTGCTGGAAATCCCAGCCGATCAGCCGCTCGATCATGCGATCGACGCTGTCGCGATCCATCCAGAGGCCATCGACACGGCGGCGGTCGTAGCGCTCGAGATCGAGATGCACGCCGGCCAGCGTCGTCACCGTGCCGGAGGTGCCGAGCAGATGGAAGTTGGGGCTGGCCAGCACATGCGCGAGCCGATCGCGGCCGTCGAAGACCTTCAGCCGCGTAGCCACGTCGTCGACCATGGCGGCAAAGGTCTCGCGCGTCACCGTGCGTCCGCCGAAGCGCTCGGCGAGCGACACCACGCCGACCGGCAGCGAGGTCCACGACACGATGTGATTGGCGAGCCGCGGAGAGCGCCGCCCGGTCAGGTCGATCAGGGCGATTTCGGACGAGCCGCCGCCAATATCGAACAGCACCACGCCCTGCGTGTCGCGCTCGACCAGCGAGCCGCAACCGGAAACGGCAAGGCGGGCCTCGGTCTGGCGGTCGATGATTTCGAGCTTCAGCCCGGCTTCGCGCTCGACGCGGTCCAGGAATTCGACGCCGTTGGCGGCCGAACGGCAGGCTTCGGTGGCGATCAGCCTGGCTTTCCTGATCTTGCGGTTGCGCAGTTTCTCGCCGCATATCTTCAGCGCCTCGACGGCGCGGTCCATCGCGGCCTGGCTTAGCCGGCCGCTGGCCGTCAGCCCCTCGCCCAGCCTGACGATGCGCGAGAAAGCGTCGATGACGCGGAATTGGCCGTGACGGCCGGGCACCGCGACCAGCAGCCGGCAATTGTTGGTGCCGAGGTCGAGCGCGGCGAAAACCGGCAATTCCTGCTGCGGCGGACGCTGTGGGATCGACAGCCTTGGCTCAACCTGTGGCGGCCCGCTCTGAGGCTGGCTTGCCGCCGTGGCGGCCGGCGCGGCATGCGGCAGCGCGCCGCTGTCGTCGCGCGCGAATACCTTGCGGCCGCGCCTGCGCTTGCGGCGCTTGCGCGTCTTGCCTTTCGGCTGATCGCCCTGCTGGTCGGCCTGACTTGCGCCAGTCTGCCTCTGGTTGGCATGTCTGGGGTCGGCGTGTCTTTGGTGCGCACCCGCGTGGCGGCTGAATCGCGCCGTGTGCGGGCCCGCCGACTGCGTCGGCAATGCCCCGGACATGCCCACTGCCGACGCGCCCGCGCCGGTATCGTGGTCTTCCACTTCAGTTCCTTCCGGCGCCGCGCGAACCGGGAACGGACGCAGCAGGCACCTCGATTTGTTTCAAGTTGGGGGCAGAGTAGCAGCGCCGTTCGCAATCACCAAGAGCGCATGGCCGAATTTCGCTAACGTCGCATTTTGCCAGCGTCACGTTGGGGCAATGTCTTGCCGGTTGAATAGCCGGCTTCAATCGGGCATGTCTCAAATGAGGGTTCGAAAGGGTTTTGGGCACATCTATCAATGAGCTGCAACGCATGATGACGACGCTATGAACTGGAGGCGCTATTTCTGGCCGGTCATAGGCATCGCGGCCGTCGCATTCTCGCTGTGGCTGCTCATTCACGAACTGCGCGGCATTTCGCTCAACGATGTCTGGATCGGCATCTCCGCCATCCCGCCGCGCGGCTGGCTGCTCGCGGCGCTGAGCTCAATCGTCGCCTACGCCGCGCTCGCCGGCTACGACCACATCGCGTTGCTGCATATCGGCAAGAAGGTATCGTGGCTGTTCGTCACGCTGTGCTCCTTCACCACTTACGCGGTGTCGCACAATATCGGCGGCTCCGTGTTTTCCGGTGCGGTGATCCGCTACCGCGCCTATGCGACGCGGGGACTGACCGGCCAGGAGGTCGGCGTGCTGGTGGCGATCTGCTGGTTCACCTTCATCCTGTCCAGCGTTTTCCTCGGCGGCCTCGTGCTGTTGCTCGAACCCCAGATCATCGATCGTTTCACGGGCGCGCCGCATCACGGCGCGGCCTTCGCCACCGGGCTCGCCATGCTCATCCTTGTCGGCGCCTACGCCTTCGGCAGCTGGTTGCGGCTCAGACCGCTGAAGATAGGCAGCTTCCAGCTGCACTATCCGGCGCTGCCGATCGTGGCGCGGCAATTGCTGATCGGGCCGGTCGAACTGCTTGGGGCCGCCGCGATCATCTATTTTGCCCTGCCCGAGGTTGGCAATCCCGGCTATTTCGTCGTGCTCGGCGTGTTCATGGTGTCGTTCTCGATCGGGCTGTTGTCGCACGCGCCGGGCGCGCTCGGCGTGTTCGAGTTCGTCTTCCTCACCGGCCTTTCAGACATGGACCCAGTCGGCGTGCTCGCCGCCCTTCTGGTGTTCCGCCTGTTCTATCTCATCATTCCGCTGCTGATCGGCCTTGGCGTGGTGCTCTATTTCGAGCATTCGCAATACAGCCGCGAGGAGAACTGAAGCCTTCGGCGTCTGGCGGCGGAGCCAATGCATGTCGCCCAAAAGCGCGGAGCGGTTTTGGGCGAACGACATGCATCGGACAAAGGCTCAAAAAGCCTGCGGTTGATCTCTGCTGCGGGCTTGACTATTTTTCGATGGCGGCTACAAGGCAGCGCTCGCGGCGCATGAGCCGCCCGCTTCGCGCGATACCAATCGCGCCTGCTGGGGAATAGGTTAACGGTAGACCCACGGACTCTGACTCCGTTAGTCCTGGTTCGAATCCAGGTTCCCCAGCCAGCTATTCACGTAATTAAATCAAGTACTTATCTAGCGCTATCGTGGCAAAAGCGTGTTGCACGATTTTTCTCATCCCATAGCGCCAAAACCCTTGTTTTCCGGGCATGTCCCGATCCGTCACTTGCTGTCAGTGCAACACGGCTGCAACACGGATCAACCGATTTGTTCTCCTCCTGTTCACAACAGAGGACTGAGCACCAGCAGACACCGTCTTGAACATTCGGACGCCCCATCCTGTCGAGTGGCAAGGCGTCCAATCTCACGGGAAGCCGATCGAGGGCAAGCCAGGCGGCCGAGCGATGCATGCTGTGTTACGCCTGATTCAGTTGAGACCGTGGATTCCACCGCGTGTACCTTGCTTCTTGTCCTCGCAATTTCGAATAGAGACGTATGGCGACGTCAAATCTACTCGCTAGCGCTCTGGAGGTTTCGACACGCCTAATATAAGGTGTCCCTGACATACTTGCTCTGATATTTGCGATGATCGTTGCGCCGGTCTTCGGCGTGATGGGGTGGGTTTCATGACGACGCAGTACACGCGGCCGGTGGCGAGCATCCGCGGGGAGAGCGGAGCGATCTGCGGCAGCGGATGGTTGGCGCTTGGCCGTTATGTGATCACCTGCGCGCATGTGCTGGATGATGCGCTGAAGCGGCCGCGTGGGACGACGGAGCGGCCGGAGGGTACTTTTAAGTTCGAGCTGCCCTTCGTTGGCAAGACAGGCCTGACCGGGCGTGTGGTGGCCTGGTATCCGGTGCGGCCGCTTGCCGATCTGGTGCGCGATCCGCTGGCCGATATTGCTGTGCTGGAGCTCGAAGGTGGCAAAGAGCTCTCGGGCGGCATCGAGCCGGTTGCGGTCGATCGCCGGATACCGCCGCGCGGGACCGGGTTTCTGACCTACGGCTTTCCGGTCGGCTTTGACAACGGCATCGAAGCAAGTGGCGAAGTGCTGGTGCAGGACCCTGGCGGATGGCTTCAGGTCAGGGATACCCAAGCCTTCGGCTACTTCATTCAGCCAGGGTTCAGCGGTGCACCTGTGGTGAGCAAAACCGATCTGCGGCTGATCGGAATGGCGACCGCGGCCGATCGTGACAAGACGACCAGGCTGGCGTTTCTGCTGCCGGCGCAATTGATCTGCCGGGCCTTGCCGTTGCTTGCCAATCCCTATCGCGGGCTGTTTGCCTTTGGCGAAGAGGATGCGGATCTGTTCTTCGGCCGCGAGAACTTCGTGGCGGAGCTTCAGGCCAAGCTCGAGCGGCATCCCTTCGCAGCGGTGATCGGTCCGTCGGGCTCGGGCAAGTCGTCGGTGGTGCTGGCGGGGCTGGCGCCGAAGCTACTGGCACAAGATTGGAATGTCGCCGTGTGCCGCCCGCTGCGCGACCCACTGTTCCAGCTCAGCCTCGGTCTTGCCTCTCTCACAAATCCCAACCCCGCTAACTTCAGCGTCCGCAACAAAGAGGCGGAAGAATGGGCGGCGCGGTTGCGCAACGACCCCGGGCGTATTGTCGATCTGGCGCGCGAGATTGGAGGTAATACGCCCGGGCGGCAGAGGCGCACGCTTCTGATCATCGACCAGTTCGAGGAGCTGTTCACCCATGATGCGGAGGCGCCCGACGGTGCTGTGGCGCGCAAGGCGGAGATCACGGGCGAGGACGGTTCGCCGCGCCAGGCGCAGTTCCTCGCGGTGCTCGAGGCCATCG
>NZ_VFTW01000052.1:0-8260 GCF_006440815.1 Mesorhizobium sp. B2-8-3 | reverse complement strand
CGAGAGCTTCGTGACCGAGCTTCAGGCCAAGCTCGAGCGGCACCCCTTCGCGGCGGTGATCGGTCCGTCGGGCTCGGGCAAATCGTCAGTGGTGCTGGCGGGCCTGGCACCGAAGCTACTGGCACAAGACTGGAATGTCGCCGTATGCCGGCCGCTGCGTGACCCGCTGTTCCAGCTTGGCCTCGGCCTGGCTTCCCTCACAAACCCCAACCCCGCCGACTTCAGCGCACGCAACAAGGAGGCGGAAGAGTGGGCGGCGCGGTTGCGCAACGACCCCGGGCGTATTGTCGATCTGGCGCGCCAGATTGGAGGAACGACACCCGGGCGGCAGAGACGCACGCTCCTGGTCATCGACCAGTTCGAGGAACTGTTCACCCATGATGCCGAGGCGCCCGACGGGGCTGCGGCGCGCAGAGCGGAGGTCACGGACGAGGATGGTTCGCCGCGCCAGGCGCAGTTCCTCGCAGTGCTCGACGCCATCGCTGCACAGGACCCCGACAGCTCGCCGGTCCGGGCGGTGGCGACCATGCGGGCGGACTTCATGGCGCATGCACTGGCGATCCGCCGGCTTGCCGGCCTACTGCAGGACACCGACGTCAAGTTAGGGCCAATGACCGCGGCCGAGCTCAGCGAGGCGGTGCGCCGACCGGCCCGCAGCTTTGGTGTCGAGTTCGAGGACGGACTGGCCGAGGAGTTGGTGACGGCGATGCAGGGGCGGACCGGCGGATTGCCGCTGCTGCAGTTCGCGCTTGACCGGCTGTGGCGCCAACAGGCGGGATGCAGGCTCACCTGGGCAGCCTACAAAGGACCGGATGGCAAGGGTGGGTTGGAGACAGCGCTGAACGAGCATGCCGAGGGCGTAGTGCGGCGGCTCGGCGGAGCCGCCGAGGCAGGGGTACGACGGGTGATGCTGCGACTGGTCCGGCTCGGCGAGGACGGCGCCCCCGACACGCGCGCGGTAGCGCGTCGGCGCGAGATCGGCGAGGCCGACTGGCCACTGGTGCAGAAGCTGGCCGACGAACGTTCCCGGCTGCTGACCCTGGGCCGTGACCCGGCGACCGGAGAAGAGACGGCCGAAGTGGTGCACGAGGCGCTGATCGGCGCCTGGGGCAGACTGCAGGGCTGGCTGCAGGAAGACCGCGCCTTCGGCCTGTGGCGTCAGCGGCTCAAGGAGAGCCTGCAGGCATGGACCGCCAGTCCAGAGGATCAGGACGTTCTGCTGCGCGGTCGCCTGCTGAGCGAAGCCTCGACCTGGCTGGAGAGCCGCGGCGACGATCTCAACGACGCCGAGCGCGCCTTCATCAAGGCAAGCCAGGACCACGCCCGGCAAGAGGCCGAGGAAGAGCTCGAACAAGCACGCGAACGCGAGCGTCTCGCAAACGAACTGGCGAAAGCCGCGCAAGAGAGCGAGAGGCGCGCGCAAGAGCTCGCTGAGGCTGCGCAGGAGCGCGAGCAACTGGCACGAGAGCTGGCGGCAGCAGCGCAGGAGCGTGCGCGAACAGAAAAGGACCTTGCGGACACTCGCGGGCTCGCGCTGCACGACGCAGAAGTCGCCCGCAAGCGATGGAAGCAAAGGACTATCCTGCTCCGCGCTGTCGTCGCCCTGCTGCTGATTGCGCTGGCCGCCAGTGGATACTTCCTAAAGGACAATGTGATCCAACGGGATCGGGCTGACACTGCCCGTGACGCGGCGGACAAATCGGCATCCGCCGAGATGGCAGCGAAATTTAGAGCACTTGCGGCGGCGGGGAAGGCCGAGACTGCCCGTCTCGCGGCAGAAGCAACGGCGCGGGAAGCTAAGGGCCGCCAGCTTGGTGCCGAAGCGGTGAGCATCCAAGGGGACCTGCAAGGTGCTGACAGCGCCGAAAGGGCTGCCGCGCTCGCGATCGAGGGTTGGCGACGCTTTCCGACCGATGCGGCGTATCAGGCAGCCGTGAATGCGCTCCGCAAGCTGCCGCAGTATCGCATTGAACACGGTGGCCCGGTTAGTGCCGTGGCGTTCAGTCCCAGCGGCGACTTGCTTGCAACCGGCAGCAAGGACGGCACCGTGCGGCTGATCCGCACCGTAGACGGCAAAGAGGTGGCCCGCATCGAGAACGGGAGCCCGGTCAGTGCAGTCGCATTCAGCCCGAATGGCGAACTCCTCGCAACTGGCGGCAATGATGGCGGCGCACGGCTGATCCGCACCGCCGACGGCAAAGAGATGGCCCGCATCGAGCATGATGGCCCGGTCAATGCCATCGCCTTCAGCCCCAACGGCGACCTGCTCGCCGCCGCCAGCGAAGACGGCAGTGCCGGGCTGATCCGCACCGCCGACGGCAAAGGGGTGACTGGCAACGCCCACGAGCAAGCCGCGCCAGTCACTACCGTGGCCTTCAGCCCGAAGGGCGATCTTTTGGCCACCGGCAGTTGGGACGGTAACGCCCGGCTGATTCGCACCGCCGACGGCAGTGAGTTCGCACGCATCCACAGCGGTGTACCTGAAGCCCTCGCCTTCAGCCCGAACGGCGACATGCTCGCTATTGCCTCCATGGACGGCAGCGCAAAGCTGATTCGTACTGTCGACGGCAAAGAGGCGGCCCGCATCGAGCACGGCGACGCGGTCCGCGCCGTCGCCTTCAGTCCGAAGGGCGATATGCTCGCCACCGGCAGCGAGGACAACAGCGCGCGGCTAATAAACATCGCTGACGGCAGCGAGGCGGCCCGCATCGAGCGAGGCGAACGCGTCAACGCTATCGCCTTCAGCCCGAAGGGCGACCTGTTTGCCACCGCCAGTGACGACGGCAATGCGCGGCTGACCCGGACAACGGACGGCAAAGAGGTTGCTCGCATCAAACACGACGGCCCTGTTAACACCGTCGCCTTCAGCCCGCAGGGCGAATTCCTGGCCACCGTCAGCGCAGACGGCGGCTTGCGGCTGATCTTAACTGCTGATGGCAGAGAGGCGGCTCGGATCGAGCATGGTGGCCCGATTCTTGCCGTCGCCTTCAGCCCGAATGGCGACCTGCTTGCCGTCGCCAGTGAAGTCGGCACAGTGCGGCTAATCCGCCCCGCTGACGGTAGTGAGGTAATTCACATCGATGATGGCGAGGCGGCTTTATCTGTCGGCTTTAGCCCGAACGGCGATCTCTTGGCGACCGGCAGCGACGACGGCACCGCGCGACTGTTCCATACCGCCGACGGCAAAGAAGTGATCCGCATCAAGCATAGTGCCCCGGTTCGTACCGTCGCCTTCAGCCCCAGGGGCGATCTTTTGGCAACCGGCAGCGACGACGGCACCGCGCGGCTAATCCGCATCAGGGACGGCAGCGAGGCGGCTCGCGTTGAGCACGATGACTGGGTAAGACAAGTCGCCTTCAGTCCGAACGGCGACTTGCTGGCCATAGCCAGCGACAACGGCAGCGTGCGGCTGATCCGCACCGACGACGGCAAAGAGGTGGCCCGCATCGAGCACCGTGGCTCGGTCAACGCCGTCGCGTTTAGTCCACAAGGCGACCTCCTCGCCACCGCTAGTTCCGACAACAGCGCGCGGCTGTTGCTAACCCCGGAGCGGGTGTTCGAAAAGCTTTGCCGGGAGCGAGTCGGCCGCAATCTGTCGGCGGAGGAGTGGCAGCGTCACATCGGTCCCATCAAGGACTGGGTGCCGACCTGTCAGGAGTGGGCGAGCGAACCGTCGCTGCTTTCAGACTGGCAGAAGCGTACCGGACGGCAAAACAACGGAGGACAGAACTGATGGGCTGGCTGACGCGTCTGAGCGAACGCATCGCAGGAAAACCAACGACGGACTGGACATTTGTTGAGAGGCTTCCAGACCCGGGTCTCGGCGTCGCTGGGAACCCGATCGAGCCAGACGCCTGCTATATCGAGATTTTCGTCGAGTCGTTGCGACTGAAACAGGCGCGCCGGCTGGCGACCGCATTTCATGGGGTGGTATATTCCTTTGTCCGACTGTCCCAGGACGGCACTGAGGACGCAGAGATGGCGGCAGTGTCGAAACCGGCCCGACTGGCGGAACTCGACAGTGCCAACCTTGACCGCGTGATTACGGTCTCCAGCCAGATGATGGGCGCATTGCCCTGGCGGGGCGGCACCCTTGGGCTTGAGCTCGGGCTCTTCTCTGTAAAAAGGGGTAATCTGCTTTCACCGCTAATCGACTACGTCACCAGGGTCTCCGCGCAGGCTGGGATAAGTTTCATTGGTCAGGTGAAGCCGTTCTTGCCGCTGATCACTGAGGGTATGGACCTGATCGCAGGCCAGACCCAGGACTCGGTCATCGAGGTGGCGCTCGACACCGACATGGCTCTGATGGAGAGCCGGCTCTGCGCCATTGTGGCAGTTCGAAAAGGGCAGATCGATACGTCACAGCTGACCCTTGATCCGAACGACCGAAAGCTCCTTCTCAACGGGCGTCCGCTGGAAGAGGGTTACTGCGTCTTCTCGATCCGACGGTCCGACAAGAAGGCCGACTTTGGCGCAATACCGGAGGTCAAGGCCGCCTTTGCCGCGCTTAAGGCGACCATCGCATCAAATGATGAGGCTCAAGCGAGGAGTGCGCTCGCGGCTTTCCGCCGGACCGTGGTGATTAGCTCCGACCTCATTTCCCTCGACAAAACGCGCCTGATTGAGAAAGCGACGGCTTTGTACGGCGCAGCCCTGGGTAGTGGCCCGATCCCGGCGGGCCGTGGTGGTGCGCTGGTTGATCTAGGCGCAACAGAGCTTGCCGACCTAGATCTCTACGACGAAGCTTCCTCGGAAGGGCCAGCTCGGAATGACCCGCGGGGAGCAGGCCCGTGGTGAGTCTCGGCGCTGCGATGCCAAGCGCAATTTGCCTCGCGCCGGCTGCTGGTAGAGTTGGATGGCGGGTTTGATGACGACGCAGTACACGCGGCCGGTGGCGAGCATTCGCGGTGAGAGCGGAGCGATCTGCGGCAGCGGCTGGTTGGCGCTTGGTCGTTATGTCGTCACCTGCGCGCATGTATTGAACGATGCGCTGAAGCGGCCACGCGATACGACGGAACGACCGGAAGGTCCTTTTAGGCTCGACCTGCCCTTCCTTGGCAAGACAGGTCTGAGCGGGCGCGTGGTGGCCTGGTTTCCGGTGCGACCGCTTGCTGAGCTGGTGCGCGATCCGCTGGCCGATGTTGCAGTTATTGAGCTCGAGGAAGGCAAGGAGTTTTCGGGCGGCATCGAGCCGTTGGCAGTCGATCGGAGAATACCGCCGCGCGGAACGGAGTTTTTGACCTACGGCTTTCCGGTCGGCTTTGACAATGGCGTCGAAGCCAGTGGCGAGGTGCTGGTGAAGGACCCCGGCGGATGGCTGCAGGTCAGAGACACGCAGGCCTTCGGCTACTTCATTCAGCCGGGGTTCAGCGGTGCCCCGGTGGTAAGTCAGACCGATCTGCGGTTGATCGGAATGGCGACCGCAGCCGATCGCGACAAGACGACCAGGCTGGCGTTTCTGCTGCCGGCGCAATTGATCTGCCGGGCCTTGCCGTTGCTTGCAAACCCCTATCGCGGGCTCTCTGCCTTCGGCGAGGAAGACGCGGATCTGTTCTTCGGGCGCGAGAGTTTCGTGACGGAGCTTCAGACCAAGCTCGAACGGCATCCCTTCGCGGCGGTGATCGGTCCGTCGGGCTCGGGCAAATCGTCGGTGGTGCTGGCGGGCCTGGCACCGAAGCTATTGGCACAAGGCTGGAATGTCGCCGTGTGCCGTCCGCTGCGCGACTCACTGTTCCAGCTCGGCCTCGGCCTGGCTTCCCTCACAAACCCCAACCCCGCAGACTTCAGCGCACGCAACAAGGAGGCGGAAGAATGGGCGGCGCGGCTGCGCAACGACCCGGGGCGTATTGTCGACCTTGCACGCCAGATCGGAGGAACGACACCCGGGCGGCAGACGCGCACGCTCCTGATCATCGATCAGTTCGAGGAATTGTTCACCCAGGATGCCGAGGCGCCTGACGGCGCTGTGGCGCGCAAGGCGGAGACCACGGACGAGAACGGTTCGCCGCGTCAGGCACAGTTCCTCGCGGTGATCGAGGCCATCGCAAAACAGGACCCCTACAGCCCGCCGATCCGCGCGGTGGCGACGATGCGGGCGGACTTCATGGGGCATGCGCTGGCAATCCGCCGGCTTGCGGCCCTGCTTCAGGACACCGACGTCAAGCTCGGGCCGATGACCGCGGCCGAGCTCAGCGAGGCGGTGCGGCGCCCTGCCCTCACCTTTGGAGTCAAGTTCGAGGATGGGCTGGCCGTGGAACTGGTGACGGCAATGCAGGGGCGGGCCGGCGGATTGCCGCTGCTGCAATTCGCGCTCGACCGGCTGTGGCGCCAACAGCAGGGCTGCAGGCTCACCTGGGCCGCCTACCGGGGGTCGGATGGCAAGGGTGGGCTGGAGACCGCACTGAACGAGCATGCCGAGGGCGAAGTGCGGCGGCTCGGCGGGGGTGCCGAGGCGAGCGTGCGACGGCTGATGCTGCGACTGGTCCGGCTCGGCGAGGACGGCGCACCCGACACGCGCGCGGTGGCGCGTCGGCGCGAGATCGGCGAGGCCGACTGGCCGCTGGTGCAGAAGCTGGCCGACGAACGTTCCCGGCTGCTGACCCTGGGCCGTGACCCGGCGACCGGAGAAGAGACGGCCGAAGTGGTGCACGAGGCGCTGATCGGCGCCTGGGGCAGACTGCAGGGCTGGCTGCAGGAAGACCGCGCCTTCGGCCTGTGGCGTCAGCGGCTCAAGGAGGGCCTCCAGGCATGGACGGCCAGCCCTGAAGATCGGGACCTGCTGCTGCGCGGCCGTCAATTGAGCGAAGCCTCGACCTGGGTCGACAGCCGCGGCAACGACCTCAACGACGCCGAGCGCGCCTTCATCAAGGCAAGCCAGGACCATGCCCGGCAAGAGGCCGAGGAAGAGCTCAACCAAGCACTCGAACGCGAGCGACTGGCAAACGAACTTGCAAAGGCCGCGCAAGAGAGCGAAAGACGGGCGCAAGAGCTCGTGGCGGCAGCGCAGGAGCGTGAGCAACTGGCGCGAGAGCTGGCTGCGGCAGCGCAAGAAAGCGAGACACGGGCTGAGACTGCACGTCTCCTGGCGGAAGCGGCAGCGCGGGAAGCCAAGGGTCGCCAACTTGGTGCCGAAGCAGTTGGTATAGCGCGGGACCTGCAAGGTGCTGAGAGCGCCGAACTGGCCGCAGCCCTTGCGATCGAGGGCTGGCGACGCTTTCCGACGGCTGCTGCACATCAGGCTGCGGTGATTTCGCTGCGCGAACTGCCGCAGTACCGCATCGAGCATGGCAGTCCAGTCAAGGCCGTCGCCTTCAGTCCGATTGGTGACCTTTTGGCTACCGGCTGCGGTGACGGCGTACGGCTGATCCGCAGCGCAGACGGGAAAGAGCTGGCCCGCGTCGAGAATGGCGGTGCAGTCAAGGCCGTCGCCTTCAGTCCGAACGGCGCCCTGCTCGCCACAGGCAGTGAGGACGGCAGCGCGCGACTGATCCGCAGCGCAGACGGGAAAGAGGTGGCTCGCATCGAGCATGGCAGCCCCGTCAACGTCGTCGCCTTCAGCCCTCAGGGCGACCTTTTCGCCACCGGGAGCGATGACAACAGTGCGCGATTGATCCGCACCGACGGCAAAGAGGCGGCCCACATCGAGCATGCCGCCCCGGTCACCGCCATCGCCTTCAGCCCGAACGGCGATCTGCTCGCCACCGTCAGCGCTGGCAGCGCGCGGCTGATCCGCACCACCGACGGCAGCGAAGCGGCCCGTACCTGTAGCAGCATGCCCTCGGCCATCGCCTTCAGCCCAAACGGCGATCTGCTCGCCATTGTTACCCTCGACGGCAGTGCGCGGCTGATCCGTACTGCTGACGGCGAAGAGGTAGCCCGCGTCGAGCATGGCGCCGTAGTTACCGCCGTCGCCTTCAGCCCGAAGGGCGATTTCTTAGCCACCGGCAGCTGGGAAGGCGCGCGGCTGCTCCGCACTACCGACGGAAGCGAGGCGGCCCGCACCGGGCACGGCGATTTAGTTACAATGGTTTCAGCCGTCGCCTTCAACCCTAACGGCGATCTGCTCGCAACCGTAGGCGGCAATGCCCTACGGCTGATCCGCACCTCGGATGGTAACGAGGTGGCCCGCATTGAGCATGGTGACTTGGTCAAGGCCGTCGCCTTCACTCCGAAGGGCGACTTGCTCGCTACTGGCAGCGATGACGGGAGCGCTCGGTTGATCCGCGCTGCCGACGACCACGAGGTGGCCCGCATCGAGCAC
>NZ_VFTW01000051.1:0-9222 GCF_006440815.1 Mesorhizobium sp. B2-8-3 | reverse complement strand
TCTCGCCACCGGTGCCGGCGTTGACTGTTCCGGTGAGAACGGCGCCGTCGTTAAGCGTCAGCGTGTCGTTGCCGGCGCCAAGGTTCAGCGCTCCCACTCCGGTGTTCAATGTCCCGGTCAGGTTGACGTTATCGCTGCCACCGCCAAGGTCGCCCGTCGCCCGGAAAATGCCGCCAGTTTTGATATTGACGGTGTTGTTGCCGGTATTCCCGGTAATGGCGGTTTGGGTGGAGCCGGCGGCCTGGACCGTGCCTCCGACGGTCAAAGTGGAACTGCCCGTCATGGCGATGGTCGGCGTTTGCAGGCCGCCATCCACCTGCAATGTGCCGGCATTGATGGTGGTCGCGCCAATGGCGTTGTTAGGCGATGTCAGCACGCCTGTGCCCATACCGATTTGCGCCAGGGTGCCAGGCCCGCTCAGCGTGCCGCTGAAGGTGAAGGTGTCGCTGCGATTGAGGGACAGGGTGGACGTTGACGAATTGACGATGACATTGCCCACACCGGCATTGCCGGTGGTGCCGCCATTGCCGATCATCAGATTGCCGTCGTTGATGACGGTGTTGCCGGAATAGGTATTGTTGCCGGTGAGGACCCAGGTGCCGCTGTCGTTCTTGGCGAGCGTCGTGGCGCCGGTGCCGTTGTCGCCGATGGCACCGCCCATCGTGTTAAGGCCGGTGTTGGTGCCGCCTAGCGCAATCGTGCGCGTTGCGTTGGTGCCGGTCAGGCTGACCGTCCCGGTATTGGCGAAGACGAGCGCTCCTGTTCCCGAGGACTGGATATAGGTCACGCCGGTATCGAGCGTGAATTGACGGTCGGTGGTATCGCCCGTGCCGACATAGCGCAACGTCGAATCCTTGCCGATCACCAGGTTGCCAGCTGCGTTGGAAGATGCACCGATGCTGCTGGCCATTCCGCCATCGGCCAGTTTGTCGACGATCAATATGCCGCCGCCGATGGTGGTCGCGCCCGTATAGCTGCTGGCCTGATTGGTCAGGCGCCAGGTGCCGGTGCCGGTCTTGGCGAGCGAAGTGACGCCGGCGACATTGTCGTCCAGCCGGGCGGCCAGGATATTGGTGCCGGTATTGGTACCGGCCAACGTCAAGGTGCGTGGGGCATTGCCGGCGAGGGTTACCGGACCGCCATAGGTGAACTGCATGGCGCCGGTGCCGGAAGAATCGAGCGTGGCGCCGCCCGCGCCCAGCGTGAACTGCCGGTCTGTCGTGGCGGCCGCGCCGACATATTGCAGGGTAGCGCCGTTGCCGATCACCAGGTTCGCCGGATTGGACGACGAGGCGCCGATCGAGCTGTTGACGCCTCCGTTCGCCAGGCAGGTGACCTGGAGCGTGCCGGCATTGATCACGGTGCTGCCGCTGTAGCTGCTGTTGCAGCCGGAGAGCGCCTGGATGTTGGCGCCGTTCTTGATGAGCCCGCCGGTGCCGCTGATGGCGCCCGTGTAGGAACGGGTGTCGACGCCGTTGATCGTCAGCGTCGCATTGCCCAACTTGATGTTCCCGCCAGTGGCTCCGCCGCCGATGAGGGATGTTACCACCGTGTTGAAGCCCGCAAGGTCGAGCGCAACGCCGGCGGTGTTGTCGAGGGTCATATGTCCCTGCGGACCAAAGGCGTTGGTCGTCCCCGCGCGCAGCACGCCGCCCGAGATCTGGGTGTTGCCGGTCGATGTATTGGCGCCGGACAGGACCAGCGTGCCCGGGCCGTCCTTGCGCAAGCTGCCTGCCCCAATGACATTGCCGGTGAAGGTCAGGGTCGCGGCGGCATTGGAAACATTGATGGCGCCGGTATTCGCCGAGAGTTGGAAGCCGCGGTCGGTCGTGACGCTGCCGCCGGTATAGATCAGCGAGGCATTGTTGAAGATCAGGTTGGTCGCAGCGTTGCTCGAGGCGCCGATGCCGCTGGCCACGCCGCCGTTGCGAATGCAATCGGTGCTGATGTTCGCGCCGTTGAGGTTCGTGGCTCCGCTATAGCTGTTGTTGCAGCCATTGAAGGTCTGGGTGCCGCCACCGGTGCGCAGGATGCCGCCGGTGCCGCTGATCGAGCCCGAATAACTGCCGTTGCCGCCATTGATCTGCAGCGTGGCCGAACCCAGCGTGACATTGCCGCCATTGGCGCCGCCGCCATTGAGCGCGCCGACAACATTGTTGAAATTGTTGAGGTCGAGCGATACGCCCGCCGTATTGGCAAGCGTCATCGACCCGCTGTTGCCCAGTACGTTTGCCGCGCCGGCACGCAGGATGCCGCTATTGACCGTATTGCCGCCGGTATAGGTGTTGGCCGCGGTCAGGATCAGCGTGCCCGCACCGTTCTTCGTCAGGGCGCCGCCCCCCACCACCTGGCCACCGACCGTCAGCGTCGTGCCGGCCGCGCTGACATCGACGACGCCGCCGCCGGTCCCCAAGGTGAAGCCGCGATTGGTGGCGGTCGTGACGCCAGTATAGCGCAACCCACCGCCGCCACTCAGCGTGAGATTGGCCGGAGCGCTGCTGCTCTGACCGATCGGGCTGAGCTGTCCGCCGTTGGGCAGCGTGTTCACGGCCAGGAGGCCGCCGGTGACGGCGACGGCGCCGGTAAAGTCGTTATTGGAGTTGGCGAGCGTCAGCGTGCCCGCACCGCTCTTGGTGAAGCCGGCGCCATCCGTGCTGGTGACGAGGCCCGAAAAGATGAGATTGGCGTTCGCGTTGGTGACCTCGACACCGGCGCCCGTGATGGCCCCTGATTTGCCGAAGGTGAAACCGCGGTCGCTGCTGTCGCCGGCTCCCGTATAGCGCAGCGTGCTGCCTTCCAGCACCAGGTTGGACGAAGCCGCCGACGATGCACCGATGCTGCTGGTGGCACCGCCATTGCCGATGCTGGTCACCGCCAGCGTGCCCTGCACGACGCGGGTGGCGCCGGTGTAGCTGTTGGCGGTGTTGGTGAGCGTGACGAGTCCCGTGCCGGCCTTGGTGAACCCCATGCCCGGACCGTTGTCGACGATCTGCGAGGCGATGGTGAAGTTGCCGGTACTGTTCTGCTGGATCCCCAGCACGCCGCCATTGGCGCCGGTCATCTTGCCGCCGGTGATCAACTGGTTGTTGCCCAACACCGTCGGCGCGACAATGATTGTGCCGTCCACGCCCAGCGTCTCGCCGGCATTGACCGTCACAGTGGTGGAAACCGGCTGGGTATAGCGCAGCCCGCCGAGCTGCTTGGCCCCCGTCACCGTACCGGAAAAGCCGGCCACATCGGTGATGAACTCATTGTCCAGCCAGTTGGCGGCGTTGTCCTTGTCGGTGTAGTCGGCGTCGGTGAATGCGAGGATGTTGCCACCGACGACCTTGGCATAGTCGGTGCCGTTGACCGTCGCCCAGCCGCCGAGCGAGGTGCTGGTCGTCCTGATGTTGCCGCTGGTCGGCAGGTTGAAGTTCATCAGCCCGCCGGTGCGGGTGATGGCGCCCAAGTTGACGGTCATGCTGCCGCCGGTGCCGGAAACCGCACTGACCGTGTTGTTGCCGGCGGTGATCGTCAGGCCGTCGAAAATCTGCGTGTCGCTCTCATTCGCGGCACCGGTCACCTTCAGCGTGCCCCCCGTCATGACCAGGGCGGAATCGCTGCCGACGATGTCGCTTGTCGGGCCGCCGGCTGGGCTGAAGTCGAGAGCCAGCGTGCCTCCGCCGATTGTGGTGTCACCTGTATAGGTGCTGGCGCCGGTGAGCGTCTGGGTGCTGTCGCCCAACTTGGTGAGCCCGCCGGCGCCGGTGAT
The DNA here is from genome assembly GCF_006440815.1 of Mesorhizobium sp. B2-8-3. Taxonomy (NCBI): domain Bacteria; kingdom Pseudomonadati; phylum Pseudomonadota; class Alphaproteobacteria; order Hyphomicrobiales; family Phyllobacteriaceae; genus Mesorhizobium; species Mesorhizobium sp. B2-8-3. The sequence goes on along the minus strand of NZ_VFTW01000051.1, from coordinate 5,468 downwards.
GCTGCCGGCGAAGCTCGCGGTGGTGCCGGTTGGCGCCTGGATCGTCAGCGTAGCGCTGCCCAGGTCCAGCGTGCCGCCTGTGCCGGCCAGGGTGGTCAGCGTCTGGCTGTAGCCGTTGAAGTCCAGCGTGCCGCCATTGACCACGAATTGGCTGGAGGCGCCGAAAGCGCCGGCCGATCCCGCGCGCAGCGTTCCGCTGTCGACGATGGTCTGACCGGTATATGTGTTCGCGCCCGAAACAACCCAGGTGCCGGTTCCGGCGCCGCGCAGGTTGCCGGCGCCCGAAATCACCCCCGAAACCATATTGTCGGCGCCGGCGAAACTGCCGCCCAGCGTACCCGTGCCGCTGAGGCTCATGGTTCCGCTCAGCGCCAGTGCGCCGCTGCCGTCATTGTCGAGCGTGCCGCCGCCGCTGAGCACCCAGTTGCGGTTGGTGCTGGCGCCCACCCCGGTATAGCTCAGGGTGCCGCCGCTTATGCCTGTTGTGCTCCCCGCTCCCAGCGAGCTGGCGACGCCGGCATTCGCAATGGTGCCTGCCTTCACGATTCCCGCGCCTGATACACCAGAATTGCCGGTGAACGTATTGGCACCACCAAGCGTCAGGGCCTGCCCGGCATTCGCGATAAAGGTGGCGCTACCGCCGCTGATGACGCCAAGCAGCTCCAGGTCGGCGGTCGCCGCAGTGAAAGAAGGCACTTGGGCGAGACCGCTATTGCCCACCGAGATAGAGCCGGTCAGCGTCAGGGTGCCGGTGCCGCTGTTGCTGAGGCCCGTGCCGCGATAGCCGTTGGAGTACAAGCTCCAATTGCGGTTCGACACATCGCCATCGCCGACATAGGTGGCAGTGCGAGTGCCGGCGGTTCCGCTCGGATTCGATATGCTGATGGTGCCGTTCGCGACCGTGGTGGGCGCCCCAAGCGAACTCGCCTCGCCCAGGTTGCCGATCGAGGTGAAGGTGGAGCTGCCAGCGCCAACGAAGCTGGTTGCACCGGTGTCGTTATTGGTGTCGTCGGTCAGGTTCACCCCTGGGTTGACGGAAAGACCGCCGATGCCGGTGAAATGGGCGCCGCCGATACCCGCCCCCGAGAGGGTGACCACCGTGCCGCTGAGCGTGACGGTGCGCCCAGTCAGGCTGCCGCCGACCGTGCCGATGTTCAGCGCGCCGCCCGAGATGGTGATGTTGTTGCCGATATCGCCCAAGGCGGCGGCACCGCTCGCGGTTAACGTGCCGTTGACATTGATATCGCCCACGAAGCTGTTGATGCCGGTCAGCGAGAGCGCGCCGCCGGTGATCACGGGGCTGCTGCCGAAGCTGTTGTTGCCGGTGAGAGACAAGATGCCGGCGCTTACGGTGAGGCCGCCATTGAAGCTGTTGTTGCCGGACAACGTCAGCGTCCCGCCACCGGCCTTGATCACCCTGCCTGTGCCGTTGATCGTCGATGCGATCGTGGAGCCCCCGGTCGTGACCGAGAGCGTGGGGTCGACTCCGCCGAGAGTCAGCGTGCCGCCGGTGACGGTATAGCCATTGACCTCGAACGTCATGTTGTGGACGGTGATCGGCGCGCCGAGAGTGACAATGCCCGCCGTGCCGCCAAAGAAGGCGTCGTCGAGCGCGCCGTTGTTCCAGGCACCATAGGGGCCACTCACACCGTCATTGCTGGCGCTCCAGACCGAATCGGTCAGATTCCAGATGCCTGTGCCACCGCGGTTGAGCGACGTATTGTTGACGTCCCAGTAGAGGCTGCCTGCCGGAGCGGCTGTCGTGGCAAGCCCTGTGAGCAGCGCCAGCGCTGGCAGCCTGCCCAGTACTCCATGGGTGACGCATGCGAAGAACCCGACCGCCTGAGGGGCGTAGCTGGCCGCTTGTCCTTGCCATTTCGTCATGCGTCCGCCGCGAACGGCTTGCAGGCGACAAGATTGTACAGTTCGATCCTGCCGCATGTTCCCCTCGCACCGTACCTGGGCGCGATGGTCACCGGAAAAGTCATGGAAACCGGTATTTTACGCCCCAGGCTATCTATGGCGAAGCCCAGCCACAACGGAACGTAACTTACGGTATCGAACATCGGGAACGGCGCCTCGCATGGGGCATCAATCCTGCATCAAGCCTGCTTTCTTGAGGGAGCCGAGGAATGTCTCGGCATCATTGGAATTGCCGAACCGGAACAACGTCTCTTGTCGAATATTTGCGACCAGTCCGGGCTCATGGAGCATGAGCCACGAACGCTCGCGCTCGGCGTCCGCCGTGTAGCCTCCCTCGGCAAAGATCGCGGCGGCGATCGAATGATAGAGCGCATTGTCGGGAACATTCGCCTTTTTGATCCACATGACCGCCTGCTCGATGTCGTGACTGAAATAAGCGCAGAGAGCCAACCCCGCCTCGTAATAGGCGAGCGGCCCCGGATTGCGATTTCGTGCCTCCGCGACCAACGGGCACCCTTCTTTCCAATTTCCGGACAGCGCCAGCCGATACCCGTACTCACCTACGAATACAGTGTCGTTCGGGTTGATGGCCATGCCACGGCGCCCCACTCTGATGGCCGCGTCAATTTCCCCCTTGAAATAGAGTGCAATCATCTGCGCCTGAAGGGCCCGGACGTTGGTCGGCTCCAGTTGCACGGCGCGATCCGCCGCGGCAAGGGCGCGATCGATCAGCGGTGCCGATTTCTGGGATTCGAACGGATAGTAGAACCGGACTTCATCAATGTAGATCAGCGATAGAAGCGCCCAGGCGGTTGCATATCCGGGAAATCGCTCCACGGCCCTTTCGAGACAGGAACGGACAGCGGGACGGGTTTCAGGATTGAAGCCGGCTCGATACGAATAATAGGAAAGCGTGCAGAAATAGGCAGCCTGATCGTCGGGAGCACCGGGAACGGCGCGCTTGGCATCTGCCTCGAACAGCGCGCCATATGGCTGTGCCAGGCTCGTGGCGACATCGGCGGCGATATCGGCCTGGACCTTCAGAAGTTCGGGCACGGTTGTCGCGCCGTCGTAACTGTGCGCCCAGAGCACCGATCCGTCCCCACGGTTGAGCATGCGAACTCGAACCCGAAAGCTCCCGGCGGACATATCCACACTTCCTGCGAGCGCGTACCGTATGTCGGATCCCGCTTGGCCGAGAGGCTGGACCACGACAATGTCACTGAATTTGGAGAGCTGGCTTATGACCTCCTGCGTAAGCCCACGGGCCAGAGCTGTGGTTGCGCTCGACCCGTTCATGTCGTCAAACCACTCAACCAGCAAATGTGGGGTTTCCGGCTCGCTTGGAGAAAGCCGGGAAGAACCGAACCACAAGACGAGCGCCGTGGCAGCAGCAACCAGCACGGCCACCGCTGCGATGAGTCGAGGCTTGCCCGGTCGGCGCGGCGGCTGCGGGGGCTCGCGTATAATGGCGGGCGTATGTTCTTCTGCGGAGGCAGCTACGGTGTCGCGCGATGAGAACGCGGCAACATATCCTCCCTTTGGAAGGCTGATGAGAATGGGATCGGCCAGTCCAGCCGTCAGGTAATACCGTTCAAGCGACCTGCGAAGGTGGCTGGCCGTAATGCGCACGATCGGGTCAGTCTGCGGGTCGAACGAAGGGTCCCGGTCGAACACCTCTACGGCTATTGAATAGGCCTTGATGCGATCGCTCCGCCCAGCCAAGGTTTCGTCCACGACATAGCTGAGGAACCGACGCTCGCGATCGGTTGCCTGAAAGTCCGCGCTGCTCAAAATACTCGCCAGCTGGGCTCTGCAGTCTTCGGTGGAGAAATCTATCCGTCCATGTGCGTTCAATTTCGCGCCAATCTATCCCTCATCCACCTTCATACCAACGGCGCCGAGTCGTCCGCGCGATGGCGCAGGCGTCTGTTGGTTACATTCCGGCCCGTGTGTCTGCAATGGTGCTTGCGCGTACCCCACCAGCTGTGGGCGGGAACTCGATTAGGGGGTCGACGGAATTGGAGGCACGCCGGCCGGCGGCGACATAGCCGGAAACTGGTTTCCCAGTGCCGCTGCATCTGCGGCCCGACCGCCATCGGCCTTTAGCGTCCCGACACCAACGATGGATTCGTCCGTGAACGCCTAGTTTTCGGCGCCACGGCTGATTTTTGCTCGGTCGGCAGCCGAACTCCGGCGTTGCCGCCATCGACAGCATGACATAAGCGGGATTCGTGGGCAGAGAACGGTCACGGTCGGCCAGCCGCTAGCCGCCTCTTCGAACTCTCAGCAGCCCACCGCAAGTCAATGAAATCAAGGCGATGCGCGGAGGTTCGCAAAAGGAACTCGGCTAACCGAAGGAAGAAATAGATGCCAAATCATTGATAAATAACAACAATGGTGGGCCCGGAGGGACTCGAACCCCCAACCAAGCGGTTATGAGCCGCCGGCTCTAACCATTGAGCTACAGGCCCCACGCGGGCTGGCTTAGTGTTTTTCGTTCGTCCGCACAAGGCTTTCGAAAGCTCTGGCGGGAACCGTCAAAATCAGCCCATATTCGCTGCGTAGAGCGGCTTGCGCCCATAAGGCGCGTGAACAGGTCCAGGCCATGCACCGCACTGCAGGGAATCGGCGCCTTTGCGGAGTCGAGTGAGATGCGGCACGGGCGGCGGACCGCAGACTTCGAGGAGTTTTCATGACCAGACATCTTTTGCCCATCGCGCTCGCTGCCGCGGTCGCGTTCCCGGCGCTGGCAAGCGCCGCCGACACCCAGCCCCCGCCCCGCATCATCGTGTCCGGCGAAGGCGAAGCGACGGTGGCGCCTGACATGGCGATCCTTTCGCTCAGCGTCATGCGCGAAGCCAAGAGCGCGCGCGAAGCGCTCGATGCCAACAACGACGCCATGGCGGCGGTGATCGCGGCGATGAAATCCGCAGGCATTGCCGACCGCGACCTGCAGACCGCCGGCATCCAGATCAACCCGCGCTACAATTACACCAACAAGGCCGACGGCAGCCAGGAAGCCCAACTCGTCGCCTATCAGGTGACCAACACGCTGTCGGTGCGCGTGCGCAACGTCGACAAGACGGGCGAGATTCTCGATAAGGCGGTGTCTCTCGGCGTCAACCAGGGTGGCGGCATCACCTTCACCAATGACGATCCGAAGGCGACTATCACCGAGGCGCGCAAGAGGGCCGTCGCCGACGCGATGGCCAAGGCAAAGACGTTCGCCGAAGCGGCCGGCGTCAGCTTGGGCAAGGTGCTCGAGATCACCGACCAGAACGTCGCGCCGGTGCCGATGCCGATGGCGGCCAAGTCGTTCGATGCGGCCCGTTCGGCCGTGCCGGTGCAGGCGGGCGAGAATTCCTACAACGTCCAGGTCACGGTCACCTTCGAGCTGAAATGACGCCCGGCCCAGTCGCGGGCATGCCGTTAACAAAAAGCCCCGGAGGAATCATCCTCCGGGGCTCAGACTGCTGACTAACCCCGTCGATTTTCGGCGGGGTTTTGTTTTATGTAATTGAAGAGTTTTGAGAAGTTGGTGT
>NZ_VFTW01000050.1:0-9748 GCF_006440815.1 Mesorhizobium sp. B2-8-3 | reverse complement strand
GATCCTTTTGGCGAAGAATCCTCCAATCAAATCACTTCAAGCCGTCCTCACCCTTGCGTCGTGTACTGTGAGCGGATTCAGGCGACGCGCTTTAAGGCTTTGTTTTCATGCATGTCGTTATCGCAAAACCGCTGCACACTTTTGCGCGACATGCATTAGTTCTTCTTGCAGTCCGACATCGCCTCCATCGCCTTCCTCGCCTCGCCCTCGCTGGCGTATTTCTTCTTGCCGAGATCGACGACAAGCGTGCCGTCGGGCTTCTTCGGCACGATCTCGCACTGCTTCGAGACCGCGTCTCGGGCCACCCAGTATTGCTCGGCCGCCTTGGCAGGCAGGCTGATCATGCCAGTGGCGAGGATTGCGACGGCGATGGTGCGAACCATTGCGGATCTCCATGGCTGGGACGCGAAGCAGGCGGTGCCGATGAGGCGACGCCCGACACGCTGCCTTTGGAGAACGCCCTGTCCCGCCGCTGTGTTCCGGTGGCTCAGGCGTGCGAATGCGGATCGATGCTGTAGGGATGCACCGAATAGTCCGGGCCGATCGCCTCGCTGACGCGCCCCATCCAGGCACCGACCGCCGGATAATCGGCAAGCTCAAAACCGCAATCTTCTGCGCGGTGGGCGTAGGCGTAGACAGCAAGGTCGGCAATGGTGAGCGCGTCGCCGACCAGGAAAGGTGTGTCGACCAAGCTGCGCTCCAGCGCGCCAAGTGCCCGCGCGCCCGCTTCGCGCTTGCCGGCAACTAGCGCCTGGTTGCGCTCCAGGCGGCCAGTCAGCGTCCAGAAACGCAGCGAGCCGATGACCGGCTCGACATAATACTGCTCGAAGAACAGCCACTGCATCACCTTGGCGCGGGCAAGCCGGTCTACCGGAAGATAGGACGTGCCTTCCGCAACGAGGACGAGGATCGCGTTGGACTCGGCGATCGCCTGGCCATTCTCCACGGCGAGCACCGGAACAGCGCCCGCCGGGTTGAGCTTCAGGAAGGCCTCCGTGTGGCTCTCGCCCTCGAAGATCGAGACGATACGGGTTTCGTAGGCGATACCGAGCAGGCCGAGCAGGACGCGAACCTTCCAGGCATTTTGCGAGGGGAGATAGTCGTAGAGCGTGAGCATTGAGCGGTCCTCGGTGTGATGGGACGGCTTCGCATGGAGGGCGATGTGAGAGCCACCCGATTCAGGCGCCTCATCTCAACCTCGAGCAGGCAGACCAGCAGCTTCGACGCTTCGCCCTCACCGCCCTGCGATATCCTTCGCCACCGCCTTCGCCTCGATGCCGATCTCGCGCAGCAGGCCGGTGACCGGGTTGTAGAAACCGACGAGATAGACGCCGAGCTCCGTCGCGCGAGCATTCACGCCGCTCTTGTCCGGCCTGAGCTCCGCCGGGAGGAAGCCGTCATAGGCCGGGCGGTAGCCCGTGGCGAAAATCGCCGCGTCGAATTTCTTCTCAACGCGATCGGCGAACTTCACGCCGTCGGCGGTGAAGCTTGCGATATCCGGCGCGATGCCGATCCGGCCGGCCTTGATCGCCGCCACCGTGCCGACATCGATCACCGGAATGCGGCCGGCTTCGATCCCTTGCAGGATGCCCTGTTTCGGCCGCACGATGCCGTACCTCTCCAGCTTGCCCAGCGCCAGATCGAGGATTTTCGGAAACATCCAGTCGTTCAGCGCCTGCGGCATCGGCCGGCTGGCGATGCCCACCATCTGGATCGGCACGCCGAACAGCTGGCGCGGCACAATGTGGACGCCCTTGCGCACCGAGATGGTGGGCCTGGCGCCGCTTTCGGCGAGGTCGAGCGCGATTTCCGCGCCCGTATTGCCCATGCCGACGACCAGCACGTCCTTGCCGACGTAAGGCGCGGCCTCAGTATAGGCGGCGCTGTGCAGCACCTTGCCCTTGAAGGCCTCGATGCCGGGGAAGCGTGGCGTGATGGGCTCGGCATTGTTGCCGGTGGCGACGATCACCTTGCGGGCATCGAACAGCCCGGCATCGGTCTGGACCAGCAGGCGCTCGCCTTCGCGGTGGACCGATTTGACGGTGACGCCGAAGCGCGGCTTGAGCCCGAAACGCCCGGCATAGGCGTCGAGATAATCGACCACTTTTTCGCGCGGCACGTAGCGCGGATGGCTCTTCGGGAACGGCACGAAGGGCAGCGAGGAGAAGGATTTCACCGTGTGCAGATGCAGCCGCCGGTAATGCCGCCGCCAGGCCGGTGCAACCTCACTGGCCTTTTCCAGAATGACGAAATCCTGCCCCGCCTGTTTGAGGCAGGCCGCGACGGCGAGCCCGGCAGGGCCGGCGCCGACGATGACGACATTGGTGTCCAAGAACCTCTCCTCCCGCCCAGGCGACGCAGGCTATGACGAGAGGTGCAGAGGGACAAGTAGGTGAGAATACCTAGAGGGGGGCACGCCGCCTATCTCCCCCTCGAGGGTACGCAAGTGGGGAGATAAAGCGTCGCTGCCCTACTCCATCGCGCCCGGCGTCTCGGGCTCGTCCTCGGGAGGGTCGAGGATTTCGATCAGTTTCGCCACGCGGACGCCGGGCATGGCATGGCCCTCGTTGACCAGCGCCTCGTCGGCGCCGATCCAGGCGAAGGCCTCGCGCAGTTCCTCGAGGCTGGCGCCGGTCAGCGCGATGTCGGCGATGACGGCCTCGTCGACCGGTCCAAGCACGGAGATGATATCGTTGCGGGTCATCTTGTCCTCCCCCATGGTCGGGATGATTGCCCAAGGAAACGAGCGACCGGCGAAGCGGGTTCCAAAAATCCGCGGGCCGGCTTCTCCAGAACGAGGCGCGATGCTATGGCTCGCCCGATGAAGCCCGCCCTCCTCCTCGCCGCCCTGCTTTCGTCCACGCCGGCGCTCGCCGACTGGAAACCCGTCGAGAAAATCGAGACCTATGCCGTCTCAGGCCAGAGCGCCGAACAGCTTTATCTCTCGATCGGGGAGAAAGGGCCGGTGATCGGCAAAGATTCGGCCGGCAACGCGCGGCGCGTGATCGCGCATACTTTCTTCAAGCTGACCTGGCAGCGCGACTACCAGCCGCAAGGCAATGCTTGCGTGCTGAAGACGGCGCGGCCGAAGCTGATCATCACCTACACGCTGCCCAAGCCGGCGGGAAAACTTGGCTCAGCCTTGCAAACGCGCTGGGACGCCTTCGCCGCCGGGCTGATCGCGCATGAGAAGGTGCACGGCGCCGGCATCGTCGACATGGTGGACAAGATCGTCGCCTTCAGCACCGGCCTTACCGCCCAGAACGATCCCGGCTGCAAGAAGGTCAGGGCGGAACTGACGGCCTATCTCGACCAGCTCTCCAAGGCGCAGCGCCAAGACAGCCGCGACTTCGACAAGGTCGAGTTCGGGCGGGACGGCAACATGCTGAAGCTGATCGCGGCGTTTCTGTTTGGAGGCTGAAAGCAAACCTTGTCCAGCCGCTATTCGAGCATTCACTTGCCGGCAATCCGGCACCGTCCGGCCTGGCTTCGCTTCAAAGCCGGCTTCGCTCACATGTCCTGCGCGACGAAAGTATAAGGGCGCCTGTCGCCGCTTTACAGGCGGATGTGGTAGCGCTACCGTTTCACCGTCGCGTGACCCGGGGGGAGCTGGGGCAGACGTCGCCGACGCCAGTGGTGGATGCCTGCCGGCATCCTTTCAACCACGCCTGATAGAAACGGCTCCCCGCGAGACCTCGCAGGGAACCATCGGGAGGAGTTCGATGGCGTCTGTCGCGATTGGCGATGTCTACAAATCGTTCGGGGCCACCGAAATCCTGCATGGGGTCAGAGTCGATATAGAAGACGGCGAGTTCGTCACGCTCGTCGGCCCATCGGGCTGCGGAAAATCGACGCTTCTGCGAATGATCGCCGGCCTGGAAAAAATCTCGCGCGGCCATATCTCGATCGGCAGCCGTATCGTCAACAACGTTGCGCCGAAAGAGCGCGACGTGGCCATGGTCTTCCAGAACTATGCGCTCTATCCGCACATGACGGTGGCCGAGAACATGGCCTTCTCGCTCATGCTGAAGGGTGTTCCGAAGGCTGAAAGCGATGCGGGGGTCAAGCGCGCGGCCGAGATCCTCGGGCTGATTCCTCTTCTGTCGCGCTATCCGCGCCAGCTTTCCGGCGGCCAGCGCCAGCGCGTCGCCATGGGCCGGGCGATCGTGCGCAATCCGCAGGTGTTCCTGTTCGACGAGCCGCTCAGCAATCTCGATGCAAAGCTCAGGGTTCAGATGCGCGCCGAGATCAAGGAACTGCACCAGCGGCTGAAGACGACGACGGTCTATGTCACGCACGACCAGATCGAGGCCATGACCATGGCCGACAAGATCGTGGTCATGCATGACGGCGTCGTCGAGCAGATCGGGCCGCCGCTGGACCTCTACGATCGGCCGAACAATCTGTTCGTCGCAAGCTTCATCGGCTCGCCGGCCATGAACCTTCTCAAGGGCACGTTCGCCAGCGACGGCGCGCCGTCCTTCCGGGGCGCGGGCGGCATTTCCGTGCCTTTGCCGAAACCACCCGCGATCCGCAACGGCGAGGCAATGATGCTCGGAGTGCGGCCCGAGCACCTGCGGCTCGCCGACGACGGCATTCCGGTCACGGTGGTGGTGATCGAGCCGACCGGTTCGGAAGTGCAGATCATCGGCCGGACGGCGGGCGGCGAGGACATCGTCGCCAATTTCCGCGAACGCCATTCCTTCACGCCGGGAGAAACCATCCGGCTGTCGGTCGAGCCTGGTCCCATCCATCTGTTCCACGGCGGAACGGGCCAGCGGATCGAAGCGGCGCGATAGACAACGCAACGAGGAAGCAAGCAGGAGGAAACGAGTATGAAGTTCACCAGACGCGATGTAATCCGCACGACCGCAGCCGCGGCGGCCGGAGCCCTGGGCAGCCGCTTCGCCGGCTCGAGCGCCTTCGCCCAGGAAGGCCTGACCTATAAGCCCGAGGAAGGTGCCAAGCTCAGGCTGCTGCGCTGGTCGCCCTTCGTGCAGGGCGACGAGGACCAGTGGCTGAAGAATACCAAGCGGTTCACCGAGGCGACGGGCGTGGAGGTGCGCGTCGACAAGGAAAGCTGGGAAGACATCCGTCCCAAAGCGGCGGTCGCCGCCAATGTCGGCTCCGGCCCCGACCTGATGTTCGTCTGGTTCGACGACCCGCACCAGTATCCCGACAAGCTGCTCGATGTGACGGAACTGGGTGATTATCTCGGCAAGAAGTATGGCGGCTGGTATGACGGCCCGAAACAATATGCGACGCGCGAGGGCAAGTTCATCGGCTTGCCGCTGGCCACCATCGGCAACGCCATCGTCTACCGCGAAAGCTGGGTCAAGGAGGCAGGCTTCTCCGAATTCCCCAGGGACACGGCCGGTTTCCTGGAGCTTTGCAAGGCGTTGAAGGCGAAAGGCCATCCCGCCGGCTTCACCCATGGCCACGGCGTTGGCGACGGCAACAATTACGCGCATTGGCTGCTGTGGAGCCACGGCGGCCAGATGGTCGACGAAGCCGGCAAGGTGACGATCAACAGTCCGGAGACGCTCAAGGCGATCGAATATGCGCAGGAACTTTACAAGACCTTCATCCCCGGCACCGAAAGCTGGCTTGACGTCAACAACAACCGCGCTTTCCTGGCTGGGGAAGTGAGCGTGATCGCCAACGGCATCTCGGCCTACAACACAGCAAAGATCAACAAGGACAATGACCCGAAGCTGGCTGAGACCGCCAAGGACATCCGCACTACCAACATGCCGATCGGGCCGGTCGGGAAATCGGTCGAGCTTTTCCAGGTGACCACGGCTGTCATCTTCAATTACACGCCCTATCCCAATGCTGCCAAAGCCTATCTGCAGTTCATGTTCGAGGATCCGCAAATGTCCGACTGGATCACTTCGTCGGCGGGCTATTGCTGCCAGACGCTGAAAGCGTTCGACAACAACCCGGTTTGGAAGGCCGACTCTAACAATGCGGCCTACGCGAACGCCTCGGCGACGCTGCGCCCCAACGGCTATGCCGGGCCGCTCGGCTATGCATCCGCCGCGACAATGGCCGATTACGTGCTGGTTGACATGTTCGCCAAAGCGGTGACGGGCCAGGCGACGCCGCAGGAAGCAATGGAAGAGGCTGAAAAACGCGCCAACCGCTACTACCGCGTCTGATCGTGGCGTAGTTGAAGCAGGCTGACCGCGCTTTGCGGCCTACGCACGCCAAGCGCGGTCAGCCACAGTTCCACCCGCATAACAAGGAGCCCGCGCCATGGCCGTGCCGTCCGTTGCCGTTCAGCCGCGCCCGTCGATCCTGTCGCGGCTCGCCGAGAGCAGGAACACTCTCGGCTTCGGCTTCATGCTGCCGGCGGCGGCGCTGCTCCTGGTCTTTCTCACCTATCCGCTCGGCCTCGGCGTCTGGCTCGGCTTCACTGACACACGCATCGGCCGACCGGGCATCTTCATCGGCATCGAGAACTACGAATATCTGTGGAGTGACAGCGTGTTCTGGCTGTCGGTCTTCAACACGCTGCTCTACACGGTCAGCGCCTCGATCCTGAAATTCGTGCTCGGACTGTGGCTGGCTCTCATCCTCAATGAGAAGCTGCCTTTCAAGTCGTTCTTTCGCGCCATAGTGCTGCTGCCCTGGGTGGTGCCGACCGTGCTGTCGGCCATCGCCTTCTGGTGGATCTACGACTCGCAGTTTTCGATCCTGTCCTGGGCGTTGCAACAGATGGGCCTGATTGACCACCGCATCAATTTTCTCGGTGATCCGACCAATGCGCGCGCCTCGGTCATCGCGGCCAATGTGTGGCGAGGCATTCCCTTTGTCGCCATCACGCTGCTTGCCGGACTGCAGACCATTCCGCAATCGCTCTACGAGGCTGCTACGCTCGACGGCGCCAGCCGCTGGCAGCTGTTCCGCTACGTGACCCTGCCGTTGCTGACGCCGATCATAGCCATCACGATGACGTTTTCGGTGCTGTTCACCTTCACCGATTTCCAGCTGATCTATGTGCTGACCCGCGGCGGCCCGGTGAACGCCACGCATCTGATGGCGACATTGTCCTTCCAGCGCGGTATTGCGGGGGGCCAACTGGGCGAAGGCGCGGCAATCGCGGTCGCCATGATTCCTTTCCTGCTGGCGGCGATCCTGTTCAGCTATTTCGGCCTCCAACGGCGCAGATGGCAGCAAGGCGGCGGGGACTGACATGGCCGCAATCAAGGAAATCGAGCGCCTGGAGACCGACGAAGGCGGCATGGGCTACCTGCAAAGCCTTCCGCGGCGGGTGGTGACGGTCTATCTGCCGCTGCTGGTGTTTCTGATCGTGCTCCTGTTTCCGTTCTACTGGATGACGATCACTGCGGTTAAGCCCAATATCGAGATGACCGACTATGTGAACTACAATCCGTTCTGGGTCGTGCATCCGACGCTGGAGCACATTCGCTATTTGCTCTTCGAGACCTCCTACCCAGGCTGGTTGCTCAACACCATCATCATTTCGACCGCCGCAACTTTCCTGTCGCTGGCGGCTGCCGTGCTTGCCGCCTATGCGATCGAGCGGCTGAGGTTTTCGGGGGCGCGGCAAGTTGGCCTCGCCGTCTTCCTCGCTTATCTCGTGCCGCCTTCTATCCTGTTCATCCCGCTATCGGTGATGGTGTTCAACCTCGGTCTATACGACACACCATTCGCGCTGATCCTCACCTATCCGACCTTCCTCATCCCGTTCTGCACTTGGCTTCTGATGGGCTACTTCCGCTCTATCCCCTTCGAGTTGGAGGAATGCGCGCTCATCGATGGCGCGAGCCGCTGGCAGATCCTCACCAAGATCGTGCTGCCGCTGTCGGTGCCCGGCCTGATCTCGGCCGGCATCTTCGCCTTCACCTTGTCCTGGAATGAGTTCATCTATGCGCTGACCTTCATCCAGTCTTCGGAGAAGAAGACGGTGCCGGTCGGCGTGCTCACCGAACTCGTTCGCTCCGACGTCTATGAATGGGGCGCGCTTATGGCCGGCGCGCTGATCGGCTCGCTGCCGGTGGTGGTGCTCTATTCCTTCTTCGTCGAGCACTATGTTTCATCGATGACGGGCGCGGTGAAGGAGTAGCAGCGGGGCTGCTCTAAAAACTGATCTCCACCGCCGCGGCACTTCGCTTGGCCTCGCCGTGGAACACCGCCTCGATGTTGTTGCCGTCGGGGTCGAGCAGGAAGCAGGCGTAGTAGCCGGGATGGTAGCAAGTGCTTGGAAAATGCCAGAGAGGGGGATTTCGCAGAGCGATGACTTTCCTCGTCGGCGCCTTCCACTCTCTTGGGCGCCAAAAATCCGGATAAAAAATGCAACCAGATTGTAGGATCGGCTCCCGCCCTGGCGTCCTTCGGACGCAGACGGCCCGGTGGACTGGAAAAACCGTGCCGCATCAAACAGGATGCCTTTCGGCATGGGAGCAGAACCATGAACCATTCCTATCGTTGGGTCATCGTCGCGGCGGGCGCGCTGATGACCTGCGTGGCGCTTGGCGCCATGTTTTCGTTGGCGATCTTTCTGGAGCCGATGTCGCTCGACACGAACTGGTCGCGCACCGGCATTTCCAGCGCCATGACCTTGAACTTCCTGGTGATGGGCCTCGGCGGTTTCGCCTGGGGCGCGATCTATGACCGGGTCGGCGCGCGGCCCGTGGTGCTTGCGGGCGCGGTGCTGCTCGGCCTGTCGTTGGTGGTGGCGAGCCGCGCCGATTCGCTGTTGGTCTTCCAGCTCAGCTATGGCGTGATCGTAGGCCTGGCGGCCAGCGCCTTCTTCGCGCCGATGATCGCGCTCACCACCGCCTGGTTCGACACCAACCGCAGCCTTGCCGTCTCGCTGGTCTCGGCCGGCATGGGCGTCGCGCCGATGACCATCTCGCCCTTCGCGCGCTGGCTGATCACGGCTTATGACTGGCGCACCGCCATGTTCGACATCGGCGTCATGGCTTGGGTGCTGCTGTTGCCCGCCGTCTTCCTGGTGCGCCAACCGCCGGCGGCAATCACTACCGCCGATGGGACGCCGGCGCCCGCCGCCGACGATCCCGGCATGAGCGTCGGCCAGGCGCTGCGCTCGCCGCAATTCATCGTGCTGGGCTTGACCTTCTTCGCCTGCTGCGCAGCGCATTCGGGCCCGATCTTCCACATGGTGAGCTACGCCATGTCCTGCGGCGTGGCGCCGATGGCGGCCGTATCGATCTACAGCGTCGAGGGGCTCGCCGGCCTTGGCGGGCGCATTCTCTATGGCGTGCTCGGCGACCGGCTGGGCGTGAAGCCGGTGCTGGTCGCCGGGCTCGCCATCCAGGGGCTGGTGATCGCCGCTTATCTCACCGTCGGCCAGCTCGACCAGTTCTACCTTCTGGCCGTCATCTTCGGCGCCACCTATGGCGGCGTGATGCCGCTTTACGCTGTGCTGGCGCGCGAATATTTCGGCCTGCGCATCATCGGCACCATCCTCGGTGCGGCCACGATGCTCTCCAGCCTCGGCATGTCGCTGGGGCCGCTCGCCGGCGGCATGATCTACGACGCCACCGCCAGCTATCACTGGCTGTTCATCGGCTCGGCGCTGATCGGGCTGGGCGCGGCCGGCATCGCCATCGCCTTCCCGCCGCAGCCCAGCCGGCAGAAGCTGCAGATGGCGTGAGGAAACTGCTGATCTTCCCCTTGTAGGCAGGGGAATCGCATATGGCGTTTTTGGGGTTGAGTTTAGGCTGAGAAAGGATTCTTTGGAGAGGCAGTTGAGCGA